>NZ_CP109786.1 GCF_025913575.1 Halocatena marina
GCGAGAGCTGCTGGCCGTCGATACCACCACGATGAATTCGATAACTACGATTTGAACGGCAGTGGTGACTTTCAAACCCGTGGACAGTCGACAAGAGCGGGTCGAAACTTGAGAACACGAACGCGCCCAGGATCTGGTGCAGCCTCGACGACTGTAACTGACGGTGGACACGTCGAACAATCAGGTGGAACTCGTGCCCGGAGTCGTGCTCGTCGTGTTTCTGATATTCGACAACGATCCTATCGTCAAAATGATTCTTCGACTTTCCCAGATGAGGGATCGACCAACATGACCTCTCGAAGACGCACGACCGCAGAGACGGGAAGCACAGGCCGGACGCCGGACGGAGCAGTTGGAACCGCTGTCGAAGGCACCGAAACCGCCGTTGGAAAAGCGGAATCAGCAGCTGGGAAAGTTGGGACGGCAGTTGCAGTGGCTGTTGAGGCTCGACGCACTGCAAAAGCTCACTGGGAAGGTGCAAAGCAGTCATGGCGAGCATCCCTGCCAGGTAACCGGAGAAGACGACCGACGAAACCGGTCGAACCACTCCGTGAAAAAGTTAAGAAGAGTGCGAAATCTGGTTGGAATGAGGCAAAACAGCGTGGAAAAGCAGGGAAAGACAGACTCGTTGATCGGTCTCGCCACCAGCGACGTGAACAGCGACGTGAACATGTCCGAGACCAACAAGACGAGGAATAGACCTCAAGCAAACCTCTGACAACATTGATTCATAATGACCGACAAACACACAAGCGATCACTGTTCTGGGGAGCACACAGCTGAGACCCATTCGCAACAGGCTGTAGAAGATAGATCAATAACCAACTCGGAGTCACGTTCATCCTTTGGTGACGGTGTTCCAGCCGGAGCGCCTCGGTTCGAGTCGGTGCCATTCAAGAACTTCGAAAAATCACCGCATCGGTGGGTGAGTGGCCGGTCAAAGGATTATAGGAACAAGGAGGAGCACAACCATGACTGACACCAATTCAACCGACCGACCGGAACAGGATAGTCGTCAATTAATTCTTCCACAAGTCGACACATCGATGTCTATCCGGGGGAAGACCATGCGAGAATGGACAGCGTACATTCCCGCAGCAGTCGGGATTACCGCCGCTCTGTTTGCGTTCCTCCTCGGTGCCCATACCGTCGCTGGAGGACTCCTTGCTGTTAGTGCGACACTGCTCGTCGTGTTCGGTATCCATATAGAAGAGGAACTCTCTGAAGCGTGGTATTTAACGCCACGTGGCCTCGCCGAGGATTATCTCTCGTATCGTCGTCTCAAGCGTGAATTGCCGTGGGGGGACGAAGCAGCAAAGCTCGCTGCACTCCATGGAGTGCGGCATGTCTGTGATGATGGTAGTTACGCGCGTCATGATGGGAGTCGGCTCGCATTGGTTGGACCGATTGAAGGTGTCAATATCGATCGACGGCCAGCACGAGTGATGCAGCGGTTGTCTGGCCAGCTCACGAATGGTGTCGATGATATCCTCGGCCCTAATGAGATGTGGTGGGGAATCTACTCGACGACGCGTCCAGCTACGAGCGATCCACACGCGATCGAGCGCGAGCAACGTGTCGATAGCCTCCAGAACAATCTGACGACTGATCAGCGTGAAATCGTTGAGGAGACTGCTGAGTGGTTGCGTGATCAGGATGAGAAACACGATGGCAATGAATGGCGGCACTATGCCGTCGTTGAAGCCAGTCCTTCTGAATCAGAGGTGCTGACTCCGGAAAACAGTATAATCGCGCGTATCGAAGAAATTCGTGAGCAGATTATTTCTCTCTTCGATCGAGAAGCAGGCAGCAATGACACACAGTCAAATCCGGATTCGGAAGCGGATACCGATGCCGGTGGTGAGCCACTCGATGATGTTCTCGCTCGGCGTGTTGATTCTGTCAAGCAGGCGATTGGGCGCGTTGAGGATGTGGAACTGACTCGCGCTGATTCAGCTGAGCATATTGAGGTCCTTCGTGCTTTTTGGACGAATCGAGGGACAACAATCGGTGATGCTGGCGACGGATCACCCGCTTTTGGCGGGACTGACTCACTACTAGAACAGGCATTTAAACGTGATCTCGACGGCGATGGGGTAACTCCCACTGAGCGAATGCTTTCCGACGGTCATTTTGATGTCGATAAGGATACCGTCGAAATGGCAGGGACGTTTTGCCGGACTTTCTGGATCTCTAATTGGCCAGTTCGACCTGGACCAATGTTCCTTGAGAATTTGTACACGTATTCTGGCATTGACATCGATGTTCGAATCCACGCTGAGCCGATTAATCGCTCGGCAGCAGTGAACGCAATTGAAGACAAGGGAATCGATATCGGTGCCGAGACCATCAACCGCGCTGAGGAATCGTCATTCGGTGCGCTTTCGATCGGATCTGCCGAGGATGCTTATCAGAGTGCCTATCATCAACTTCACGCTACGTCGGTGAACGCGTGGTATCTGAATGGCTATGTTTCTGTGCGTGCGGGAGATCGGGAAACTCTCGATAACGCCTGCGATGATCTCAGGAACACACTTGAAGCCGATCCAACCGGATGTTCGTTGGTGGCGAGCGGGACGAATCAACGTGCGGCCATTGCCAGTGCATCTCCAGCAGGTCACGATATGTTCTCCTCAGAGGCGACCGGCGACCGCCGCCATCTAGCGCTGTCTGGTGCGTTCGGAGCGATCTTCCCGTTCGGTGTTGACGATTTCTCAGAGTCGAATGGCCTCTATTGGGGACGAGATACGCGCACGAAACGGCCCGTTGTTGCCAATCTTTTCGAAGGAGGGACGGCATCGCATCTGTTCACCACAGGTATTTCCAGAAGTGGAAAAACAACGTACGTGAATGACCGACTCGGAGATTGGTTCCTCGGACGTGATGACCGAACGCTCATAGTCGCCGACACAGAATCTGAGTTTGTGGGTCTGACGGAGGTCTGTGGCGGCGAACAGATCGTACTCGGGGCAAATGACCCCATCAATCCATGGCACATCGAACCGGTTTCCAAGAAACGGCGGCGCAAGGCTAACGATAAGCTTGCGCCGCTAACGGCCCAGATTGACTTCATTACGGAGCTGACGATGAGCATTATTCGGGTCGGCTTATCCCAGACAGCAACGATTGACTCGGATCTCTATGGGTTCTTGCGCTATGCCGTCTCCGAAACGTATCAACGTGCTGGTATCACAGATGATCTCGATACTCATCACCGTTCCTCGCCAACCTATGATGACTTCTTCAACGTGCTCTATGAGATTCGGAAGAATCCTGGCGAACACACTTTCCACGGCACTGAAGGTGAGCGAGCGGCGCGTGTGGATCGCGTTGATGCCCTCTTCAACAGTCTGATTGAAATGATGGACGGTGGTCGATATGACCATCTCCGTGGCGATGGGACGACCGCACTGCTTGACGATGATGTGCAAATGGCCTATCTGAGTATGCCAGACCTGAGTCAATCGTCAAAAGCCGCAAAGTCGATCGGTCTCCAGCTAGCGCTATCACAGATCAGTGAGAAGATCAAGCGAACTCCTGGTAAGACTATCTTTGCTATCGATGAAGCGCACGTGCTCTACCAGACGGAGGAGACGGTCGACTGGTTGCAGTCGGCTGCTCGTCGGTGGGCACGCTATGAGGCAGCCATGTGGTCGATCTCACAATCTCCTGAGGAATTCGTTAAGAGCATGTCGGGGACGAGTGACAAACAAGAGAATAAGCGCCAGATGATTCTCGAACAATCTGCAACCATGCAAGCGTTTTACTCCCCAAAGACCGATCCAGAAACACTAAGCAAATTCGGGATGGAACCTCCTCAGATTCGTGCTGTGAAGAATGATCTGACCCCAGGACGGAACAACGACTATTCGACCTATCTCGTGCAATTTGATGACCTTCAGGGATGGATTGAATGTCGAGCTGAGACCTCCCCAGTCACCGACGCGATCGAGGAGGCTATTAGCGATACCGACAATGTGGTTGAAGAGATTGACGAGGTTGACGAAGCGGTCGAACATCAATCGGCAGGAATCACGACAATCGACGGCCTCGACGCCAATACCGCGAACCAGTTATCGGATTACGGCATCGAGACTCGGGATGATCTCCTCTCAACTGATGCGCATAAACTCGCGGCACTCACGAACGCATCGGGTGACCGGATCGATGGCTGGTATGACGCCGCTCTCGCTCGTAATGGCGCTCACAGTGACGACTAACGACTACCGCACATCATAGACAAATGGGTATTCTCAACCGTTTCCGATCCAGCAGCACCGCCAGTATAGATGCTTATCAGCCGATGCAGGTTACCGAATCACTTGCAGCGAGCGCGACGGATGCTCTTCCCGGTGGCGAACGTGCCATCGTTGTGCGCCCCTACCAAGCGAACGGGGGCATCGAAGCGATGGACGAAGTGCTCACCTCGTTGCATAAGGTCCAAACGCGGACTTCACGCTCGTTACGTCACCCATTCGGGGTCACAGAGAACGTCTCGCCTGCTCATGCAGCCGAAATCCGTTATGGACCTGTTCAGACGGGCACTACTGGTCCTTCCGAGCGCGTTCTCACACTTCAGTACGTACCCTCTGCGAACGATTACGATACCTTCGCCCGTCAACTAGATGATAAGTACCCGGCCTCCGAGATCAAACCACGTGAGGCAGGATTGCTTGAAGTCACGCCAGGGGAATATCTTGCTGGAGCAACGCTCGCTCTCCGGCGGTACACGCTCTACCCGATCAACAACGTTGCACTCGATGGATTTCGGTCAGATCCGATAGGCGCAATTTTGAAAGAGATCGTCGGAACACCCACAACCGCTAGTGGGGCAGCACTCAACTCCGATATAGCCACCAGTACCTCCGATGCCAATGTCGCTGTCCAGTTGATGTTTCAGCCAGCACGCCGGAGTTGGTTGCAGGGAGTTGCTAACGGTGAGGGACTTGAGGACGGACGTGGAGATCGTGACTGGGATAGCGGGGCGGTCGGGACGCCAATCGAAGGCACCCCCTCCGTTCAGGAGTTGACCTACCAGCTCCGCCAACCAACGATCGAGGCACATCGCCCTCTGCCGTGGTCGCAGCCAGAACACATCAAGCATCCTCCCTCGAAACGTGACAAAGACGTGGCGACGATGCTTGAGGAACAGGACGGTAAAGCGTGGCATCTCTTTATCCGTATCTTTGCTGTCTCTGATGATCCGAACGAAGCCGCTCGGCGCGTCCAACGCACTGCCGGGATGTTCCGGAATTATTACGAATTCCGTTCGGAACAATCATTCATCCCCCAGCCAATAACTGGTGACGCGCTCCAGACTCAGTTCACACGGGCTTGTGCACGAGAGTGGGAAGACACCGGTATCGTCAAGACACAGGCCGAGGCCGCAGGTCTCCTGAACGTTCCAAGGTTTGAGGATGTCACGACGAACAGACTCCAGTGGTCGCTTTCCCGACCTGGTGACGGTGTTCCAGTCGGCACTCCCCGCTTTGACTTCGACGCGGTCGGTCTCTCCGATGATCCTTCTCGCATGGAAAAACAGGTAGCGATGCTTGACAATACGGGACCTGGGGACCCGTTCTATTTTGGATTCGGTCGCCGCAATGGCACCGAGGTCGGTGTCTACGAAGAATATCTGAATGCTCACATGCTTGTGACCGGCGGGACCCGCAGAGGCAAAACCACCTCTCTGGGGAATTTTGCTTCACAAGTGTTCGACCGGGACTACGGCGCGTTGGTCATTCTCAAAGACAAAGAGAACGACGTTGACGACTTTATCGAAGAGTGGCCGGAGGATCGCCCTGAGGAGGACTTCGTATTCATCGATACTGGCGATGCATTCGACAAGCGTGTACGGTTCAACCTTTTAGAACTCCCATCGGACGCCGAACCGGGATCGAACGCGTTCGAATCGGCAGTGCAGACGCTTGCTGACGATTGGTCGGCATCGTTCGCGCAAGCTGGCGGCTCAGACAAATACTGGGGTTCGGTAATGGAACGTGTCACTCGGACGGTCATCAATGGATTGGCGAAGTCTGGGCTAACGTGCACACCGCTAGACGTCGCAGCAGCGGTGAGTACCGCTGCTGGGGTTGGTGAATTTTCGTCGTTGATCAGCGACGAGCGGATGCCCTTTATCAAGGATGCTGCTGAACAAATTGCTGAAAAAGAGGATCGTGATCTCGAACCTCTTGCGGGTAGAACATATTTACTCACACAGCACGCGGGGCTGCGGAACTTCCTCTGCGCCCGGAATCCGACTGCAAGCATTCAGGATTTCGTGCGCGAGGGAAAGGTCTGCGTGCTGCGGTTAGATCCTCATCTCGGCGAATCCGAGATCAAATTCATGTTGACTCCGTTGGTCAGACGGTTCTACACTGCCAAGCAGACTATTGACGACGCACCCCGCTTTTATCTCATCTGGGATGAGTTCGATAAGGCCGTCTCCCCACTTACTGACGTTCACGAAATGCTCTCGATCGCTGGCGGAGAAGACTTCCGGATGGTGCTGGCTTGTCAGGCTCCTACGAACCAACTCTATGGAAAGCTTAAAAATGCCCTCCAAAATCAGGTCGACACAGCAATCTCATTCGGAACAGGTGACGATGATGCGGAGTATATCATGTCACACCACTCGCTCACGGATACGGACGACCTTACTAGTCTCGGGCGATTCAAGTTCTGGTTACGAACCTACTATCAGACGAATGACGACGAAGATCTGACCTATTCGTACAAAGTCGATGCTTTTCCGCCAAGTCGAGATGCCCGTCAAGAGGTCTATGGAGACGACTACGAGGTTGATGTGGAGGGAATGAAACGCCGCTCGGTCGAACGCTACGGCGATGTTCCCGAGTCGCCAGAGGAACTCCGATCTAATTCGCATTTCTACGAGATCACTGGCGACGGGCCATTCGCTGGGAAAACCCTTGATGATCTCGACATGACCGACGATGCGTGGCGTAACCGCACGCTTGAGGCAATCGATGACGAGTCCATCCGGCTAGGGAATCCTCATGGCTTTGTTACCATTAGCACATTACTCGATCGACTGCGGCGCTATCTCCCTGGTGGTGGCTCACTCACCAATGCAAACCAAGCGTGGCTGAAGGTGCTTCAACATGTTCCAGACGACTATCTAAGTTACCGCAAACAAGACGGCGAGAGGCAGGTCAAAGCCCTCGACACTGGTTACATGAATGTAGGGGATAGCCCAACCGCTGGCGGAAAAGATCACCAGCTGACAATGAAAGATGCCTACGTTCCACTCACGCAACTTGGTTTTCTCATCGATATTCTAGACCAAGATGCCGACAGTATGCCCGATGCACTGGCCACGCTCGATGATCAGCTCTATCTTGACGGCATCGAAGATCGCAGCGTCATTGCCGAGCGAGTAATGAAGTACCGTGAGAATCATCCAGACCTTCACCGTCTTGCAGGCGATCATGAGGCGTACATCGAGGCTGAACATTCGACTGGAAAAACACAGCCGTCACAGACGATAACTAACCTCGCGGCGGCTCATAACGCTGACCGGCGGTGTCTGTTCCTTTGTCGTCCAGAGGCGGCTGAAGATGTCTATAATACGCTTTCCGAGGGCACCCCGTACTGTTACACAGACCATGACGTGGACGGTGAACGACGGTTCTACACCAAGACATCGGCACTCAGTATAGAGGGCGAGAAGATGACTCGGCTCGGACCAAAGGGTGACAATAACGTCTGGGTTCAAGACGAGCAGACCGGCCAGTATGTCTTGCGGGGTTCAGACGGCACCGAGCACGCCCGGTTTGACTCGGCTGCCGATATTTACAACGACCCGTCTGCATACCCGTCCGGTGGAGAGTGTCGAATCTATCCACCTGTGATTCCCGAGTTCGAATTCGATGGAGGAGATCCGACAGCTGCTGAGTGGGATATCATCGTGGTTCCCGAAGCTGAGGTGGATGAGAACGACGAGAGACAATTGCTGACGCCGTTGGATCTCAAACTTTACCGGCATGACCGCGACAATATCCCGCTGTGTGACCTGCCGGAGACGGACGTTGATGACGACGAACAGGATGAGATATCGTCGGAAACAGGTCGCACGGTCGGTGATCATAGCTCCGACGAAGATAGCTCTGATGAAGAGGAAACAACTGAGAGAACAGACAGCGATGACGATATAGACGACGATACAGCGTCAGAACACGAACCTCGAAAGTTCGAGCGCTTCTGATGCTATTCGTCTAACGTCCGCTCATCGATCTTCTCAACGTGGTCTGCCAACTGATTATAGAGTTTTCCGAGTCTCTCAAGCTCATTCTGTAGCTCCTCAACTTCCTCCTCTAGCTCTGCCGCTGTCACCCTCCCTGAGGAATCCGCTAATTCGTCTGCGATCTTTTGCCCACGGTTAGTGAGGCGATACGTTGCTGAGGTGCCGCCTCGACCGGCGAACTCTTCACCAGTCTTCTCAATTAGCCCCTTCTTTTCTAGCTCTTCAAAATGATATATTCCTGATGGGATGTCCCCGTCTCGGCGTAGCTCCTTAGCATTATGTTCACCACCATAGAACCTTAATCCATTAATAATTCTCGCACGTGGTGTACCCTCAATTCTCTCAATTAGTTGATCAAAGGTCCCTGACTTAGCCGCACTTGCCATACTCCAAAATAGTCCTAAGACAGGCAAAAAACTTCCGGTAATTTCTAGTTACTATCTAATCCCGAGGAACCCGCATCCGGGGGCCTCCCCCCATGGTAGGTGGATGATTTTGGGGAGGCACAATGCGACCGCCAGGCCCGGTCCCCAACCAAACGAAATACTGGACACCCAGGTAAAGCGACGACTGCTGACATCCCGATGTGACGACAGCAGAGGGACACCCAGATGAAGCGAGGAAATACATATTGAAGATGTCACGAAATACTGGACACCCAAGTTGAGCAACGACTGTTGACATCCCGATGTTGCAACACACTGGGGAGCCACAAGAGCGACGACAGGCCGACACACAGGCGTGACGCGTCACACCGACAGACAGGCCTGCACACGACCGGCCTGAAGACCCCTCTCTACGACACACCTGACAAGCGATGGTCTCACACCGGGACCGAGCGTCATTCGCCGCTGTTTCGATAGTTCTATATGTTTTGAGGTGAAAGAAAGACACAGTAGGAGGTAGAGATTGACTGAAATGGCTGATTCCTATCCACGTGGTGCAATCCCGAGTGTCGAGCCGTATCACAGCTACAGCGCGTTTCTCAAGGCTGTTGAACCATCCTACGCACTGCTGAAGTACACCGATATGCGCGCCTTGTTGAGCCGTGGTGAAACCGCTGATTCGTACTTTTCTGCGGAGACGAGCGTGATCACCACGACGACCATCCGAGACACAAAGTTGAATCTGGTCTCGTGGGAGCACGAACTCGAACGTATTCAGGCATTCAACCCCGACTTCCATATTCCAGCAGACTATTCCACCTACGAGCGACAGGACGTTGCTGACCGGACTCGGAATGTTTTGCATTGCATGGAGGGGCTTCTCTGGATGCAGCGTCAGTTACGTGACAATGATAGCGATATCCGACTCATTCCATTGGTGAAAGGCGTTACACCGGAGGAGCGGGCCGTCTGCTATGAGGTATTCGATCGAGCAGGATTCACTGACTATTGTGCTTTCTACGCCACACAGTATTTCACAGGAGGAAACGGGATTCGGATCGACGAACTCGTGGCCGATCTCGAAGCAGTCAACACCGAACAGGATCGTGAGGTCTTCTTAATCGGGTTGCTGTCACCGAATTACCTGAGACGAGTACCGGAATCGGTCGTTGCTGCTGCCGGTCAGACGGCATGGCGTTCGGACATGGCTCCCACAAAACAGAGTGTCACCGAGATGCAACAGCAGTGGAACGAGTTCACTGAGGCTGTTTCTGACTCTCTGGAGACGGATGCTACAGCTGAGATGAGAAACGCGGAGGTGGCCTAACTATGGGTGGGAGGTATGGCGCGAGCGATGATGGTAGCAGCGAGTATCAAGATCGACGGCCAACTGATACCGACCGGAGTGCTGAACAGCAAACAGTTGCCGATGCTGTTCAAGCGGTTGCAGATCAACACCAAACCGGTGATGAGAGTGATGTTGGCAGTCGGTCGAATGAACCCGGACATGGAACCACGGAGACCGGAACGACCCAATGGAGCAGTCAGCATCCGCTCACTGCCATTAGATCGAGCAGCGGATCGAGTAGCAGCTCGACACTCCACGATGTTGATAGTGCGATTGCCGAATACGTCGCTGATCAAATTGAGGAAAACGTTCGCTGGGCTGTCGAAGAAACCGAACCTGATGAGTAACCTATGTTGTACGTTGTCTGAGATAGAGAGAATATCCCTGTGACCCAGAACGATAAGGTTTCGTCGGACAATGTAAGCTATGAATGACTGGAGAGTTCGAAACGTCGAATTGCAAGGTGTTGTCTAATGACTGAACGAGCGCGCCTCAAATCGTACTTGCTGATGGGGATCGGTGCTATCGGAATTATCATTATCGTAGCCACTCCTTCGGGATCAACATGGGGGGCGATCCTAGCGGGAGCCGTGGCTGGAGGTGCTATCCTGGATGGTGTTATTATCCTCTATAGAATTCGGACGCAGGAGACAGCGCTGTTGAATAGTGGACAACATATAAAGCAAGAATAAGAGTAAAAACCGCCGTTATCGATCGGACGCATTCGATTATATCAGTATCTTCGGGTAACGTTGACTCAAGGCTGCCACCTTCTCGATGGCATCGAAGGCCTACCTAAGTGAATTGGCCGGTCGGGTATTCTCTGCTCACCAATTCCTTCGGTTGTTCACGACAATCGAGTTCATCCAGCAGGCGGACGAGGATCCGAAGATGACGAATAGTATATATGAGAAAATAACCCGGCTAAGACGGTGGAAAAGTATAATGTATAGGAGAACTAGATATATAACGAGACGATGGATCAAACAATGGAATCAAAAACCGTTGATGAGTGGATTAATCAGCTCGCAGCAGACGACTTCTGGGGATCACGTATGGATAAAATCGCTCGACAGACGATCTGCGCAATGCAGTACGGTTCCCAGGACTACACGCTCGATGATCTGTACCGATCCTTCTCCGATAGCGACTACCGGGAGCAGATTGAGGAGATACCCCAGTTTGACGGACAGAAACCATACCTAGCGCTGGCAGAACGAGTCGAACCCCACGTTAAAACGTGACTATGCCAGTATTGGCTGAAAAACGAGTACGGGATGGATTTGAGAAATGTGGTGTTGCGGCCGTCATTCTGGTTGTTCAGCGGCTATACGGGGGGTTCGGAAACCTGTCTATGCCCTCTGCCATCAACATGAATACTGGCGAACCAGTGACTGCAACAGGAGCCACAGGAATAGGTCACACCCTGCCGCCTGCTGATCTGTCTGTCCTGATCGGTTCAGGGCTAGGACTTGCCGTGGTTCTGTTATTTGGACTTGCGATGATTGATTTCTACGCAGGATTACGGGTTTGATGATCTCTGAGAAAGATTCTCTGTTGATGTGCTACACGATCGGTGGGTGGTTCGTTAACCGATGCGAACGTGAGCGCCGTTAGGTATCGGCTCTATGCGCTTTTCTGGCATGAGAGCCCGAGCAAAACGCCTCTCCACTCCCGTCTACGTGAATATGCGCGATGGTCTCTAGCGATCTCTCACACTGCTCGTAAGCACACTCTGCATCGGAGCGATCAACCCACTCGATCGATACGTCGCTCGTCGGTTTTGAACTGCCTCGATCACTATGGCGGGGTGGATTAGTTCGTCCAACAAATCCCGCCATCTCTTCTTCATGGATAACGCTGCCCGATGTATCGTCCGTTCGATGCCTAACAATCGGTCCAATGCCACCACTCTCGGGAACCGTCATCCGCACGTCGATGAGTGATTTAAGCTCTCTCGGAACGGCGACCGCGTGGATGACAACGTTCGGTTGCACAGTCCGTCCGCCAGCGAGGGCAGCCAGCACCGGCCACCAGTCATCATCTGTTACGGTCGGGTCCATCGTATAGACCACTGTGTGATCGTGAGGGATCGTCTCGCTCTCCTCCGGATTATAGACAACATCCGTCGCTCCCGTTTCTCGCTTCAGCAGTGCTACAACGCGCGCACATAGTGCATTGCCCTGCCGAGGAGTAGCTCCTGTGTCTCCCTCTATCCAGATGGTGACGCTCTGCCCACTAGCCGCCAGACGGGTGGCAACAGTTTCGACCGTCTCTGCGGACGTTTCACTCATCGTTCCCTCCTCGACGCGCCACACCCCGCACACGAGAACGAAGTCATCACGATATTCCCAACGCTGTCGGTGTGATTCCGGTGCTCGACTGCAAGCGTTCCGCATTCGGAACATGCGCCTCCAACGTCGACGGCTTGGAGCGCCGCCGTCTGATGATCACAGGATGCAGCCAGCCGGTTTTTCCACCCCTGACGGGCTTCGGTCCCCATCCCAGTCTTCTCGTCTTCACGGTCGTGACCACACGTGCACGAGTCTCCCTGAACGATCTTCTCGGACCCGTCCGGTAGCAAGACTGTGTGCTTGTTCCCCGTGCGCAACACTGCTACAGCATCGCTAGACGAAAGTGGAGATAGCAACCCTTGGTCGTAATAAGAATCCCAACTCTGCGCCAGCTTCTCGGCGTTTCTACTCATCGGGCGTCACCTCTCCCTCAGGAACTGAATGGACATCTCCATCCTCAAACACTTGCTCCCCAACGACAATTGGCTCATCTAACTCCTTACTCAGGCGTTGTAGTCGTCGCTCAGGACGCTCTTCAGCCTCCTCCGGTGGAAGTCGCCACCAGACGATCATATTCCCATGCTTCCGCCTTTGAATACGACCTTGATCGAATAGCCGAGTCAGCTTTTGGCGTGCGCTTTCTCGGCTTCGTCCAATCTCTTCCGCTATATCGCTTGTCACAACTACTGGCTCATTTACCGAGTCGAATGCAGCCAATACGTCATCAAGCGTTAGTCGTCCCTCGAATTGTTCGTTCTCGTCTGGCTCAGGTGCCATATCTATACCTATGAGAGCCACCCACTTATAATCTTTGGTACGTACAAAGTTATGTACATTGCCACCTGCCAAAAGTTATAAGTGGATAGCGCTCATGGTTGTAGATAGGAAGCACGGGACGCCGGTCAGGAATGAATTGGCCGGGACGTGTTCGAGCACGTCCGACCGGGCTTCTCAAAGGTGATCGAAGCCATGCAGACATCAAACACGACAGCAGAAAAAGGCGAGGAATTGGCCGACGAACACGTTGAAGAAATAGTCAATCGTATCGAACGACTAGTCTCTATGGGGTTGCCGTCATGCGATGAATGTTACTCACTCGATCGTGAGGACCGTCCCGAAGACGGCGAGTTTTGGCCAAGTCCACTAACGATTTTCGTGGATATTGAGGGAGATACGCTGGTCGATTGGAAGAATAAGAAGGTATGCGACTTCCACACCCCTGCTGAAGGGGTTGCTGATGAAGCTGTTGCGACCCACCGGGTGCGCGCCCGGTCGGAGTTCATCGGAGACGAGCATCCCCACAACGGGGCATACTGCTACAACGTTATTTCAGTTGAGGAGGTTTAGCTGATCACATCGGGTTAGAGTGAGCTTGGTTGGGTTACATACCCATCCAAGTAGACAGCGAACTCAAGGAAGTGTACCTGTTTGAATCACTGAAGCGATATAGCGACAACGAATAACGATTCGAACCGACACTAGCGAGGGACATTTCTCCGGACGACGAAGGACCTAGTAGATATCCATGTCCTAGAGAGTCAACTATCGGTTTACTCTTTAGATGTAAGCAAGACCGACAAGCTCCCCCCCTTAGAACGGCTGGTTTTCGAAGATTTGTGCGGGAGTAATGGCGAGGACTTTATCGCGTCGGTCGAGTTCAACATACATCTGTGCGTGTTGTTCGGCTATCTCGCGCGGGCATACGCCGACTGCCTTTTCCTCGAAGAGAATTCTCGCATCCTTGAACACAACGTCACCGTCCGATTCTTCGCCATCTTGTGCGGTCACAGTGTGTTCTGTGAATTCATTGGTGATGGCAACCGCAACGCAAACTGGGACGCTTTCTGTTGCTTCCCATGCTCCGGCGATGGCCAGAGCATTGAAATCGACATCTGTTACCTGTTTCTCGCTCGATTCCTCGCCTTTTTCTTCTGTCGTCGTTGAGTACGTCATGGGTTTCTAGTTCCTTTGAGAAGCCCGGTTGGGTGTTCTGAGCACCTGACCACTTTCTGCGTGGTGTCCCGTACTTCCTATCTATACCCATGAGAGCCATCCACTTATAGTCTTTGGTAGGTGGCAATGCACGTAGCTTTGTACGTACCAAAAGTTATAAGTGGGTGGCAGACATAGATGTAAATAGGAAGCGCGGGACGCCGGTCAGGAATAGTTTGGCCGGGACGTGTTCGAGCACGTCCGACCGGGCTTCTCAAAGGTGATCGAAGCCATGCAGACATCAAACACGCCAGTAGAAAAAGCTGAGGGATCGAACGGACAAGTTGACGCGCGTATCGGACGCGCACTGAGCGAGTTCCTCCATGCAGAAAAGGGGGAACACGGCGACGAAACGTATCGAGTGCACTCCGGATCGGGATCGACCTACGCCGTCGATCTCGATGGACCGGATGGGAGATTCTGCTCCTGTGCCGACACAGCCGAGTTCTGTAAGCATATTCTCCACGTACTCCTCGTTGAGACGCCAGAGACGCTCATGTCGGATGTCACTGAGTGCGAACACGGAGATGAGGATTGCCCCGGTGCTGATGCAATCTCGATCGAAGACGGTGAGCCAGAATCTGAAGGAGCGTTCCCTTGCTTCCCTTGCTTCCAGAAAGCCCGACGAGACAGCAAGGAGCGCGCAGGAGCCACCAATCAGCCAGTTATGGCCGACGGTGGCCAGCCAATCCTGACGGAACTCAAAGAAGGGCAGATCTTCACAGACAAGACCGGCACCCTCTGGAAACTCGAACAGCGAGTTGAGCCGGTTGATCTCGCTGATGATGGGACCGAAGTCGCATGTGTACGGCTTGAGCCAGCTGACGGAGACGGAAAACGACAGATCAGCTGTGAGACATTCCCTGGGATAGTCAACGATCCAGACGGCAGATACACGCTTGTTAGCGAGCCAGAGATCGTGGAGGTGAGCGACTGATGGCCACGACGTGGTGTCCGGCGTGCAACCATCAAACCGTCCTTACCATCCATAAAACGGACCTGTCTGTTGAAGTCTGCAAGAGAGATGACTGCAACCATAGGAAAATCCTATGAAGCTCACTGGTCACATATGTCCGGATTGTCTGTCAAATAAAGTGAGCGGCAGGGTAGGAGAAACCGAAGTTAAAATAGTTTGTATGGATTGTGGTTTTGAGGGAACTGCCCCAAGAAACGACTGAAAGATAGAGTCGATTCACACTTTCTTTCTCATTTGCTTCGGGATTCAGAGGCTATCGATTGCCTCTGGCCTTATGTAACATCGGTGCCTTTATGGAGCAAGGAATGTTACATAAGGTTGAGGATGACGAGCGAAAACTCACCGACTGCTCCCGATTCACTCCCGAAGTATCTCGAAGAAGGAATGCAGAAACAAGACGGCGAGACGCTCACCGACATGATCGCGTACGCCGAGGAGCTGATCGAGTGGCAGCAACGACCGGTCGACCCTGATGACCTCCCTGACGGAGCTGAGCCGGTCGAGGACGAGAGCAGCAAAAACGGAACAGTCGTCAAGGAAATGGTCACGTGTGGAGACGAGACATGCAGCTGTATGACCGACGACGAGCTACATGGCCCGTATAAATATCGATATTTCTACAGAAAAGGCAAACTCACATCGGAATATCTCGGAAAAGCCTAGGTATCCCTTCCGCCTTATGTAATGATGCGCCCGAACACACCCCTCCACAGATTACATAAGGTCGGAATCGAATCGCCGAAACCGAAACGAGAGAATGCCTCACGGAAGGATTGCCGGACTGGGTGGAGCGTCGATTTTTGAAACCCTCAATAGCGGGTTATCAGCCCGGACAAAGGCATGAGACCTGATGATTCCAAACGGTACCATAGCGTTTCCATCTGACCTAAGCGCATCGGCGAGTCGGTTTTTAATGCGATCGAGGCCACGTCGAGGTCGAGCTGTTGGAGCACTCAGATCATTGACCGTAAGATATGCTTCTGGGATGTCTCGACGGGCAATAGTCGGGATTATATCGTTCACAACCTCTCCGTCAACGCTTCGAACGTATTCGATCACTTCAGATTGCAACCTTTTGATATTGAATTCCGGACGGATCGTTACTAGGACATGCGTTTCATCACCAAACTGCTCGACTTGATCACGAGTGATTCCAATCTCTGCTGGTTTGGTCAGATCAACGGGTGCGAGACGGGATTCCAGCGTCGATGGATCGACCTCAGTGGGAACAGCGACGGTTGGGAAGAGCACTAGATCTGGTTCATCGATCAAAAACCGATCATCCGCAAGTGACTCGATGTCTGTTTCTGCTGCAAAATCTGGAGGGAGCTGCTCAGCGATTGATTCGGCAACTTCATACTCAAGCGAGATTCGGTAGAATGTTCTCGGATCAGACATCCACTCTGATCGATATCTCTCCGTGATTTTAACGTCCGCGTCACAGATCCGTCGTGATCGGACAACGAAATCGACGTAACCGGCATTTACCCCAGAAATCGACCTCTTAGAATCCATTTGATTACAAACTCCGGGCCGCTGCCCTCGGAAAAATCAAATCGATTGTGCGGTCTCTCTCGGCCTCTCAGGGCAAATGGATCTGAAACGGCTGAAAATCGGGGTTTCATCGCCGTATTTTTAAAGAATATGACACGAGGGTATCTTGATCGCCCGTCGACGAAGATCTCGTTAGTTGTCCCACGTGAATGAGAGTCTTGGTTAACGATCGGTCTTTGCGAGATGGTGGGTTTGACTACGGAGAGGTGGCTCTATCCCTAACCAACCTCCGTTCGCCAGCCACATCTGTACATCTGATGTGACCACGTCCCATCACCGTGTACCCCGATCCGCAGTCTGGGCAATCTTTGATAATCGTCGGTTCTGATGGACGTTTCGTCATTGCTCTTTCGTGCCTGTGAGTTGCTCGATGGCTTTCTTAGCCCGCTCAACGACGATGTCAGACGAATCTGGATACGTCGCGTAGTCCTCCAACCCCCGGACAATCCGCTCTCTTTCATATCCATCGTCGATCGTCGGAATGTTACCTGTCGATACGATGCGCTCGACCGCTTCGTCTGCTTTGTCGCTTGTCGTCATGTTGTTCACTGGCGGTTTGGATGGACGCCACCCAAACGCGGGAAGGGAGTCGAACCCTCCTGCTCCAACCGCGCTTAGAACTTGTTCACTGTTGATCGCTGCCGGAGACAGTGGTGTCGCTGGCGACCCACTCGCCTGTGTCTGCGGGTTCGTCGGTGTCTTCGTCGGTGCTATAGAACACGTGCCGACCGTCCTCGGTCAGAACCTCCTTCACATCGTTGCTCATCGGTCACCTCCCGCTGCGACACGCGGTCTCGCTGGTGTGAGCACGTCACGCTGTTCAGCCGCGAATCCGAAGCGCTGGCCGTACCCATGCGCAGACATGAGCACTGGATAAAACGAATCGCTAGCGACGATTTCCCGACCGTCGACGGTTGCAAACGTGGTTCCTTCCTCGACACGTTCGAAATTCTCGACGTCGTCGTCGATCTCATAAGAGTCGCCAGCTGGTTTCGGGATCTGCTGTTGCAGTTCGAAGACTGGCACTGCGCCCGCTGGAGCGTTCCGTTCGGCTAGCGCTCCAGTCGCGCTAAGAAATTCCCAGACGAGCTGTGTGGCGTTCTCTGCGGCTTGTTCAGATCCTTGCTTCCCACACTCGACTTCGATGATGCAGTCGGTGTGAGCGACGAGTGCGCTCTGAAATTCGTCACCGACCTCGATCACCGCGTCAAGCGAAAGCTGCGGACAGATCCAATCTGCGAGAGGTCCAGCCTTCTCGACGAGAGCAAACGGTTGCTCATGCGATTGCGTCGAATGCATCGAGAGGGTCGTACAGTCCTCTAGTTCCGTGAGGAGTGCCGCCGCGAGCCGTGGTTCGTACGTCTCGCTGCTCCGATCACCGGGGAACACCCGGTTCAAATCCCGCTCGATGTAGCGCACGCCTTGTCTGAGCGCACGCTCGTTGACGGTGATGCACTTGACCGGCCGCTTGAGGGCTGGGTCCGCTTCGAGGAGCGTCTCGATCGCGTGGACGCCACACGGTTCATCTCCGTGGACGGCTCCGACAATCGCAAGCTCCGGTTCTCCCTCCCCCAACTGCTCGACGTTCATAGCTTCGCCTCTTCTGCGTGTGACCAGCACAGATATTGTCCGTTGACCCACTCGACGCCATCAGTGCCGCAGTTTGGGTTATCGCAAGTGCGGAAATCGTTCATACGCCCGCACCTCCGCTGGAAACGTCGCAGGTGTCTTGTCCGTAGAACTCTTCTGTCGTGCCTCCGTTGGTGGAGGTGGCTTTCGTAGTTGACATGCTTCACGAGAAAGCCAGCGTCAGGGTGCTACTACACCCCGGCGCGATTCTCCAATTCTCCTGAGAACCACGCTTACTGACTTCCTCTACCTTCTGCTTATAGGCAGATAGTGATAAAACTTTCCCTTCTGCCAGTGAGCAGGAGGTTTATGTATTCGAGTCTTGTAGGGACCGTATGACAGACGAAGATAGAGAGCGCGCAGAAGGCGGCGAGTACGTCGAGACAGTCACGCCAGAGCGAGTCTTAGACGTGCTTAGACAGCAAGAACGGCCATTCATCACGACTACTGATGTGGCGGAGGCATTGGGATGTTCGACCGAGACTGCCCGCGTGAAGTTGGGGAAATTGGACGATAAGAACGGAAACGGTACCTTGCGGCGTGAAGATATCGGATCACGGACAGTTGTGTGGTGGCTTCCTAGCGAAAACGACGAATAGCCACCTTCTGCGTATAGACAGAAGGTTTATGCACATGGGTTTCGTAGATATAGGTGTGTTCGAGACATGACTTCGAACGACACTAATCGATTCGAGAGCGCAGACGGATCGCACGAGATCCGTGTAGAGGTCTCTGAAGATCGGAAACACATCAGCGGCCTCCTAAACGCAATGGAGAAGGCAGACAAGGAAGCCCACCGATCAGGGCGTCACGACGACCGACCGCTCGACGACTGTCCACTATGTCCGGAAGATACCGATGACAAGTGAGAATGAAATCATCAAGGTCGATCTACCGATAGAAGACTGCTATCCGGATGTTTTTGGGGAAGAGACAGAAGTCCCACCTCCAGACGAACGGGACGAGACGGACGAGGTCATTATCGAGATGACCGTCGATTCTAAACGGCGGGAGGTCCTTCGTGATCTCGCCGAAGACCGCCTCGACGAGGATGATCTCCCTGAGGCCGAAACGCTGCTATGGATCGATCAGGCCGAGGTGTACAGCCTCTGTGAAGGCCACTACCTCGAAAAGTGTGAGGGAGCATGGACCGGATTCACGGAGAATCCGAATTATGAGGAGCTTCGTCGAAAGATGAATGAGCGGCTGTCTCAGGGAGTTCCGTGTTCGTCCTGCCGCCGAGACCGGATTAACGAGTTGATGAAACAGATTGAGGACGAGCTTGAGATCTCGATCGAGGTGATCGAGGATGCCTCCTGAGCGCGAGACAGTCGTCGAATGGACGGACAAAACTGGGACGGTCTGGCGCGTCGAGCGTCGATACGACCGGAGCCGTCAGCAGTGGGAGTGTTCGATCGCCTCGAAGATCAGAGACACGTGGAGAGTGCGCGAGCGGATGGTTCTTGACGGGAAAGAAGCATTCGAGGGTAAGATTCCATTATAACAACCATCTGTTGATTCTCTAATAAAATTGCTGTGAGTCGGTCTGATTCTTATACTAACTTATAATATGAATAAATTATTTCATAGGAAAAATGGGGTAGTGAAATGAGATCGAATCAATGGGTCAAGATAGACGACAGTTTTTGATGAAAATAGGACAGACTTCTGTTATTGGAACAGCAGTGCTCTCTGGCTGTTTAAATCAAGATGATCCTTCAGCAGAGTCGCCGACTGCGACACGATCGAAGGCAGGAACGGAGCAACAGACGACAGCTACAGCAACATCAACGCCCACAGAAACGGTCACACCAACAGCAACATCGACGCCCACAGCAACAGAAACACCAACAGCAACGGAGACACCCACGGCAACGGAAACGCCCACATCTACGGAAACGCCGACTCCTAACCTACCAGTCCCCCTGAAACCGCTCACAACGTATTCGAGCGAAGAATACGGTTATCAAATTTCATATCCTGAACCGTGGACTGTTGACGAGAGGCGCAATAGCATCTCAATCAGGGACGAAGAATCGCTAGGAGACATCTTCGTTCAGGTTCAGGAACAAGCGGATTATATGTCCATATCGAAATGGAAAACGTTTCTCACAGGAGGGATGCCGATCAAGTATTATGACGAGACCGAAACCACGTACCAAGGTCATCGAGCGCTTCGACTTGACGTGAGGCATCTTCCTGTGATGGATGGTCCAAAATATCGGAGCAAAGGATTGATTCTGATCTGGAAAGACAAAGAACGAGTATGCCTCGTCAGAAGTGGGTTCAAGGTTTCTCCGGCAGATGATCCGCATTCGGACGAGACACCCGCCGAGCCAGCCTCAATTGAATGGACATCAACGGTCGACAAGGCTGCAACCCGTTTCCTCGAATCGTTTACGCTCGACGACTAGCGATTCTCAGACTATCTCCTCGACGGTCTCTGGCACCTCTCGTGAGCCCTCGATCAAGTTCTCGATGTGTCCGCGGAGCGGCTCGGGTGGCTCAGCAGCTAACATCCCAGCGATTCGCGTCCAGCGAAAGATTCCGTGGTCGTTCGGTTGTCTCGCGTCGACGAGCTGCTGATCGATCAGTATCGGATGCGTGCCGTCAGTTGCAGGCGAGAAGGCAAGCACGGAGACATCATCAGGAGAGGGCATCGAGACGCTCACAACGCCATTCGAGACCGTGAGCGACACGCTGATCAACGCCTCCTCGAAGCCTCGTGTTGGGGCTACGATCTCGTCGACGGCGTGATCGACGCACCGAGCAGCATCGATCACCCAATCCTCTGGCCACTCCTCGATCTGGAGCTGTGGATGATCGACGAGTCGCATTGCTTCGAGCAATACTGAGTCATCCGTCGAGATCTCCTTCGGACGCTGGTGATAATCGCACGCTACCCCTTCCCCCAACGTTGCAGCATGGAGCGCTTCGGCCAACTCCACTCGAATTAGATCAGTCATGCCACTGATGAGTGGTCAAAGACGGTTAAGCGTGGTCGGTTGCACCTTCTCCGCTTCGAAGTGTGGCTCTGGGCCCGCGATCTCTGATGCCTCCAAAGATCCCTATACATCATATGTCGCTATATGAATTCCAACACCTCGACTGGCTGCGATTTTCTTCGAACCTTATGTAATAGATGGTGGATGGGTTGTAGCCACGGGTTACATAAGGCTAAATCCGCCAGCGCTCGGTGCCGATCGAGGCAGAGACCACCATCGGAAACGGTGTAGAAGGAGTGTGTCAATCCAATAAAGAATAGCCGATGTCAAATATTGTCTCTGTTCGTGTCAGCAGTGTCGATATCGCGGATCAACCACTCAACTCGAAACGCGTATCGAGCGGCCATCTTCTCTAGCACTTCACGAGCACTAAGATCCTCAACGATAGCGGGCGAGGTCCACTGGCTTTGTGGGTCATGTGGGTCCGACCGAGTGAGCTCCTGATATGCAAATTCGGGATCTGGCGACGTTGGAGATTCGTGTCGATACGCTGAATACCGAGTGAACAGGTTAGCGAACTCCCACGCTGTCCGTTCGTCACTAAACGCTACTAGTTGTCTCGCAACCCCATATGCACCCTCATCATAGTGGACACTGAATGCGTTCGCGTTGTCACGATCAACTCCGTCTTTCGCGTATATTCCCGTTTCCCAAGATTCGATATACGAGGGCAGCACTTTGACCGATATACCCTCATACTCATACCCAAGTTCCGTGTCCGTCCACGCTTCGTGTGGTGAAACCATGCTATATCTCCTCACTCTTCAGTAAGCAGCTGCTTACGGATTGTGGATCATTCAGCAGATCTCTCACTGGTTGTGTACCGCTCTCGGTTCTTTTCGATCTTCTGAATTGTGCCCCGAGCAACATCGGTCGATCGCGCGAGACTCCGCTTGCTCGCCCCTTTATCGAGTTCGTCGAGGATGACGAGCGCTGTCTCGTAGTCTTCGTTCGGGGTGAGATAGCCCTCCGAGCCGACATCGAACCCGAACGGTGGCCGCCCGTGCCATTCCCCCTGCTCGCGCGCCGCAGCGATCCCCTCGCGGACGTTCTCGCGTTTGATCTCTGCCTCTAACTCCGCAAAGGTCGCAGCCACGGTCAGAAACGCACGCGTGTAGGGATCACTGTCTTCAGGATCGAGCGCAATCCCCATGTCGAGAATGTGCAGTCCCACCCCGTTCTCGTCCACGATCCGCTCGACGGTCGCGGAGAAGTCACGCACCGATCGGGAGATCCGGCTGACCTCCGACGCGATCACCTGCGAGATCTTCCCGTCCTCGATCGCGGCCATCAGCTCGCTGTAGCCCTCCCGGTTGGTGTTCGTTCCAGTCTGCTTGTCGACGAACATCTCGATATCGGCTGGCTCCACACCGAGTCGATCGGTCGCATACTCGCTGGTAATCTTTCGCTGTCGTGAAAGATCCTGTTTGGCTGTCGATACTCGACAATAGAGTGCAGTTGTTCCACTCATTCGTCCTACTTTGTGGCACCCCCGCCAATGACTTAAAACCACCCCCCTTTTGAGCAGACTGCTCAGAAACTATAGTTTTTGAGCAGGGGAAAGAATAGCAGAAGTAGTATGTGAGACTATTCTGATAGTAAAAGGTGTGGGACGGATTATTTACTTGGATGCAGACGGAGACCGCAGCGAAGTCACAGCAGATACGATCAAATATATTGACGATCACTGGAGATTCATTACAGACAAATACGAAGAAGATAATAAAGAGGTAACTAAGAGGAAATGGATTCCACGGGAGCGAGTTATTGAAGTTGAAACAAAGACAGAAAGGGAGAAGATATTCTAATTCCTTTGTGTCCTCTCTGCGACTGAAAATAGGGGGATGACAGCGGTACTCCTGTCTGAGGTAGGTGACATCTACATACCAACTGAAATCATATCTATGACTTACTCATCTTTATACATATCTAGATACATAGAATATAAAAAATAAGGAAAATATATCTGTTTGACGTATCATTATATGGTACAAAATCGTACGTATCTGTGTATGTCGCAGTTACCAGACACGCACACCGCCCCAACCGAAGGGGTACCATTACTCGAAGAAGAGGTAGTTCTCGAAAATATTCATCCAAGTTATCTGACATGGTGGAAGCCACTCCTAGCGACCGCCTTCCTTGCATTGATCGGAATTCCAGGAATGCTGGCGGGCAATTTAGGGGAAAGTCTCCCAATTGTCGCGCTGGCCGCTCTCATCGGTGGATATGTGTACATGTCACGCAAGAATAGCCGGTATGTTGTGACCAATGAGCGAGTCTACAAGAAATATGGATGGATTCGGCGTACCACGACCGAAGCTCGAATCGAAGATATCCACAGTCTGACGACTGATGAAACGATCCTGGGTCGGTTACTGAATGAAGGAGTCGTCCAAATTGACTCCACAGGGGCATCAGGACTCGTCGGATTGCCAGGGACCCGGAACCACGAACAGTTCGCAAATATAATCCGAGATCAGCAGCAGCAGTAGCTCACTGAGTGACGATTGACGACGAGTGACTATTTTTCTGAAAACTCGAGTCCTGAGAGTCGTCACTCGTACGCGAGAAGAAAACCGATCAGGAAGAACTATCGACACGTCTCGACACACCATCTCTGACGACTGAAATCTAGGGATGACAGCGGTACTCTTGTCGGGGTTAATAATCACCCAACTTAGAACGGGTTACGCGGGTGCTTTAACTAGGTCGCCACCGAAGCTGCGAACGGCGGAAAGATATTCGCCTTATCCGATGGCGAAAAAATGGGGATTCCCGACGTTGGCCTACAAGAACGTTGTGTCAACGTCGTGTGCTTCGAGCCATCTCATCCCCTCGGCCTTGGAGGAGAGGCGGATGTTGTCGCGTGCGCCACCTCCATAGGCTTCGAGGGGGCTTCCTGGCTCGGTGATCCAATCGCGGATTAGCTCTTCCGCTCGGCCTTCGTCGTGGCTGGCGACCCAGCCCTTGGCCGTGTCCACGGTGACTTTCCGCTTTCCGACATAGCCACCACGGACGAGCTTCCGCATGATTTTGACCTTGATTTCTTCGTCAGTTGCCATTTGGGCCTCCCCAATTACACTTACATACCATATCCCCTTATAGCTTTCCGTTTGAACGGACAGTACCATTCTTTTCTGCGAAAGGTATAAGATGACGGAGATAATACGATGTGGTATGAGCCAGACAGCAGCCGAGGAGGAAGCGACGTACGCCGACGGAACGACGCTCGTGAGCGTCCTAGGGACACCCGCACGGGTGCGCATCCTCGCGGTGCTCACGAGCGAGACTGACCGCGACCTAAACCCCACGGAGATCATGGAGGAGGCTGGGATTGGCAGCACCGCGTTCTACGAGCACATTGATGACCTCCGCGCGTGGGGACTGGTCGAAAAGACACGCATGGCCGGAAACTCGCCCATGTTCCGGTTAAACATGGACAGCGAAGCCGCACAGCACCTCGGAAAGTTCGAATGGGAACTCGTCAAGCACTCAATTGAAAAGGAGGAAGCGGGCGAACTCGACGAGAACGAACAACCCATCCTTTCCGAGGAATAGCGACCGTGCTCCGTGCTGATCGGCGCACACAATCCCTGTTTTCTGAAGACTCACGATAGTCGTCATTCTTTGAAGTCGACATTCATGTCGCTTGTGCGCGTTGTTAGAACTTCGACAGGGCGTAAACCACCACGCCCGAGAGCAGCCGGTATCTTTAAATGGTAACAATACGTGGCCATCATACAGCCTAAGGTAGCTAAGGATGATGAGTATGATGATCATATTCAGCAACCTAAGTAACCTAAGGTGACTAAGGAACCTAACCATGTCCGAAAACATCGAACCACGAGCGGTGAATTGTGCGATATTAAAAGGCGGAGTAGGCAAGAGCACGATATCAGTCAACGTCACAGAGCGCCTCGCAGCCCGCGGACACGACGTGCTATTCGTCGATCTCGAACCGAATGGCCACGCGAGTGTAGGTCTCGGATTCGGGGAGCAATACAAGGACGAAGACAGCGATGATATCGGAGATGTGCTCCTTGATGATGGTGATGCATCACCTCAAGACGTCATCTGCGAGACAGATTTTGGATTCGATATCTTGCCATCGACGAAACGGCTGGAAACGATTGAGAAACTGGTCGAATCCTCGAATTTTGCTGACGTTCGACTGCGCAACCACGTCGTCGATCCACTACTCGGGACGGACTACGATTTTATCCTCACAGATCCCCCTGCATATCGGGGGAAGATTACGAACAATGCACATGTCGCAACACAAAATCTTATTGTGCCACTCACGAGCGGCGGCGGCTCGGTCGAAGGTTTCCAGCGGATGATGGAGCGCCAAGTCACTCCATTGCGAAAACAAATCGGGCTCGATATCCTTGCGATCGTGCCCAACAGAATCAACGCTCGAATCGATCACCACAACAACGACCGCAAGCTTGTCGAGAGATTGAACAGGGACTTCGCGGACAAGCTCCCCGAGTTCTCGCGTGTCGATTTCGAAGCTGTCGATAATGGAGTCTTCAACGGAGACTTGCCGAAGCCAGGGATTCGGAAAGACGATAAAATTTCGAAGGCATACAGCGAGCGCAAGCCACTCGCAGCGTACGACCCCGAGAACGACCAACTAAAGCGATTCGACGAGTTAGCTGATATCGTCGAGAACGGAGGGGTGGCTCAATGAGCGATGACGACCCATTCGGAGACATCAACGCGCAGTTAGAGGAGACAGAGGAACTGAATAAGAAAGCTAAGGATACTGATGATGCGGAGGGAAATAAGGATGATGAGCAACCTCAGGATACTGAGGATACTAACTATGATGAGGGTGATAAGGGTAATAAGCAACCTCAGGAGCCTATCGACAACGATGAGGATGCTAATGACACTGATCATGATGAGGATGCTTGTCATGATGAGCAACCTCAGGATGCTGAGGATAGTCAGTATGATGAGGAGCATAAGCATGATGAGCATGCCCCACCGTTTGCGTTCAGCGAGAGTGAGCAAGGACCGATCTACCCACATGAAGATCGTTGGGAGGAGTGGGCTGACGCAAAATGGGAGATTAAGAGCTATCTCCGAGAAAACGGCTTACGGGAGATTCACGGAAGAGAAATCGATGATGCACTCTTGCTGCTCGCAATCGAATCATCAGAAGAAATTGGGGATATCATCCTAGACGCGCGCGGCTACGACTTGAACTGAGAACCGACATCGTCATTCTAATTCTGAACACTCTAACTATCGAGTATAGCAAGCTGTCCCTTCTCAGCCTGTTAGTTTACCACCGACAAGCCTCTTCAGCTGCTACTACGGAGTGGACCAAGGTCAGGGAAGTAAGCATCCCGCAACATCAATACCGATCACGTTCAGGAATACGGGAACGAAGAAAATGGGGAAAATTGCAGCGACAATCGAGTAAACCCCGCCCTTTGCTTTCTGACGACCGTACGGATCGACTGCATCCGTCCGTCGAATACCGTCACTTCCGACGATTTCAGGCTTTCCAACGATGTCAAGACCGACTATCATTCGAATTAATCCCTTCAGAATGAGGTACATCGACAGTAGACCAAAGCCGACGACGGTCAATTGCGAGATATTGAATCCTCCACTACACAACACCTGTTCGGCCTCCGAAACGCCGACCTGCGTGAGCACTGGATCGATCATCGACGGAACAAGAAGCGAACCCGATCCGCCCACCGAGAGCACGAGATCGTGCCGTCCCGAACTCATCATTACATCCACAACCGCCTCAAGACCTGTCTTCGTCATAATTATCTATCCAATCACACACACACACAAACAACAAAAATCACATGCAAGTGGAGCTTAGATACATCACTCTTCGGTGTCAGGATTCAACGATTCTAGTTCCTCCTCGTCCATCTCCCCACGAACATAGCGCATACCGAGATCAGTAATAATATAGGTTCGATTGCGCTGTTCCAATAGCCCCGATTCTGTCAATACTTTGATTCTACGGTTGGCATGGCCCTCACTGATCGAAACGTTTCTCCCCGCTGCCCCTGGACCGCACTCGAATTTTCCATGCTGGTGCTCCCCATAGAACCGCAATATTGATCTGTCCGCACGATGAAACCATGACGCTGTCGGGAGCATATTGTCCTTAGATCAGGGCGATAGATGGTAAGCGATTGGCTTCAGCCCATTAGATCCTTGTAGAGGAATCTCAGGTTGCTCTGTAGAGATATAGTTTTATTACCGAGGACATAGAAGCATCTCTCAACGCGATAATCTCCATCCCGTAAAAGGGAGGATTACCCGGCAACAGTCTGGCAGGACCCCCGGGCAATCCACGATGCGCTGTCCCCACAGCGCGTACATCAACGATCTCGTTCCGCCCTATAAGGCTTTTCGCCTCTCGGAACGATCCCGTCACCCTTAGTTTTTGTACGTGCTGTGGTTCAGCCGTCGTCGATTGTCGCCACCTGTCATGACAATCCATGACAATGGAATCAAAGCAGTGGACGACGAATGATGAATTGAGCGCTGAAAACCTTAGTCGTTCGGCTCGGGACGACTCTGAAGAAAAACGACGGCAAAACCACGCTCTCGATGGATCTGCGCCGACTGAGAGGTGGTCAGCGTGACCGTCGAAATCGAGAATCGCAGAGGGATCGGGGCGTGCATCATCGAGGATGCCGACGATCTCGAGCAATTCACCTTCGAACCGGGCGAGGAAATCCGCCGACTAACGCCTCCGACCGATTCAGACGAAATATGGCTCGTGGGATCGCGCTCGTGGGCCTATCGCGTCTCGTGGATTCGCGGCCGTGATGACCCACCGACACGGGCCGATCACCGCCGCTATTCCATGATTGAGAAAGAATCATGGGAGGAGAGGGAAGTCTCTGAAGCTGAACTTCTCTATGGAGCGTGGGATCACACGGAGGGAGACAGATGACGGGTCGTGGTCGATGTCTGAACCCTCAGACAATCGAATTCCCAACTCTTGCATCCGCTAACCGCGTTCGAGAGCAATTTTCTGACCTCATCATTCCCCGAGACGATGCGCGAAAGAAAACCGTCGCTTTCTGTGGGGATGCTCCTGAACGAGCACAGAAAGCGATCGGACAGCGAGCGCATCGCTCGTTCGAGCGGGCAGACTCAGGCTTCGGCCAGACAGCATTAACACGCTTTGAACGGCGTGAAATCGACTTTAGCAGGACGAATATTTTCCATTCGAGAGCCTGCAAAGCCATAGCCTGCGAGTTCGTCGTGGACGACTGGCTCAGTCAGTACGATCACACGCTTACCGTCAGCGAACATGTCGAAATTTACCAGAGAGCGGGGCAACCGACCGCCAGTGCGAGCGGACCAACTATGCGCGAGGTGGCGGGGTGGTCGGTATGATCGACTCACTTCCCGAGCGGCCACTCTCGTACCACGAAAAGGAGAGCCTCAGCCAGCAATGCGAGATGTTCATCACGCTTGTGTTCGCACAGAACACCGATCAGAACGTCTATGCGTTCCTCCTGGGAGATCCCAACACGGAACGCAACCACCTCGTTGCCTGGGCAGAGGACGAAACAGCCTGGCGCCGTATCGAGACCTTCACCCCACCACTTCCGCAGTGGGAGGTCGTCGAAGAAGCGATCTATACGTTCTTCAGACATCACGAACCAGAAACTGAGAGTTCGCTAGTGTTGTTCAATCCCGAACAAGGCGAGCCTAAGCGGTTCACTCTGGATGGTCAATGAACGAGGCTCGCTTTGCGGTCGTTGGCTGTCTCACGAAGGGCTGTCGGGCGCTGTGGATCATCGAAGACCGCCACACGCACGACACGGCCACCTGTCCACAATGTGGCTCAGCGTTTGCGACCGACCGGTTTCGGGCGTTCGCACAGGCCGACGAGTGGGAAGCCGCCTGTGAGTTACGCGCGCGGATCGCTGCCGATCGCGCCGGACAGTACGACGCCTACGCTGACGAAGACGACTATGGCCAGCTCGCCGAGCGCGCGGAGGAACACCTGACGCGGTATGATGATCTATTCGGATCAGCTGTTGATGACGCCGCAGCACGGCAGAGACGCCGCCAGCGCGAGTTGTTCGCACCTGCTGCCGAGCGCTACCTCGACCAATCCGAGCCGTATCAGGAGGCGGCAGCAGCTTATCTCGAACGCCGGAGGCGAGAACGCAAGCAGATCGTCGAAGCCAGTAACACCGAGACCGCCACGACGCAGGTCACCCCCTTTCAGGAGCGCACAGCAGCCGCTGAGTCGAATCTCACGTTGACGACACCCGAGACATTGCCTGCCGATGTCGACGTGCGCGTGCGTGAGCCCGATACTGGAGCGACCGATCTCTGGAAGTCCCTCTGGCAAAACGACCGCTTACAGACCCGTTTTTGCGATGCGCTACACACGCTGACTGGTGAAACGTACCAGTCGGCGTGGGCGACACTCGTCGAAGACGGAGGTGTGACGGCCCCTGCGAGCACACCGGCACCGAGTTACGCAGAGTACCTTCTGGATGGATTGAAGCGACCGACAGACGAGACGTGGTTCGATAGCCTGCGTGTGACTCGCCAGCTTGGTGGGAGCACGCCATTCGGCAATACCGAGCGTGACGACATCATCAACGGCCCCGTCGCACTGTTCGCTGCGTGCGACGTGACGCCACGTATTGCGGTTCATCTCTCCCACGACTTTTTCGAGCACAAGCGCATTCAACGCGTGCGATTGCTCGACTTCCTCGTTGAGCTGAGCCGAGGGATGGATATCCGAATCGTCTGTCATGGTTCGCTGGCACCGAAGAAGCTCCTGCGCTTGCACGAGGCGGATCTGCCGAGCCGCTGTGTAACTGAGGCCCCACAGCCGTACCATGACGCAGCGAAGCAGGCTGGCGCAGCACCACGGGAGGTCGCCGAGGCTGCACTCACAGACCTCGGCCTCGATCACCCGGCCATCACGGTGCTCGAACGACTGGCAGACGAATCCAGCGAACGGCTCGCGTACGGTGTGCTCAAAGCTGATACCGTGTTTTCCGTCTCCGAGGCGGCGGTCGGTAAACGAGTGCGCACGCTGATCGAACATCGTTTGGTGAGTAAGGATCAGTTCAATACGACGAACTATATCCAGTTGCTCCCAGCGGGCTCACGCTTCTTGGACCGACGCGAGCAGGAACTGGACGCTCAAGATGTGCAAACGGTGCTCGACGGATTTTCATCGGCTGAAACCGACGATTCAGCGGCTGAGTCGGCTGCTTCGACCGATCTAACTGACCCCCCAAAACACTCCCACGGAACCGTGTATACCGGCGCAAGCACGGGAAGGGGGGTTGGTGGGGATGGCGCAATGAGTGAGGAAGAGCCGCTTGCCGTTGCTGGTGTGGATGATGACGTTGTTGCCGCTGGGGAGTGGTTGTCGCTTGATCAGCAAACCGCCGTATCGAGTGCTGTGTCGGATGATTTCGACATTGCCCTCGCTGATGAACCCGCTCCGACTCGTGATCACTGTGGTGATTACCAGGTTGGCTATAATGAGGCCGAGCAGGAAATCGTCGTGTCCCTCCAACCGTCGCCGCTGGCTGCTCGGACAGTGACTCGGTTGTGCGCTGCCTTACTCGACCCACGCCTCATCAACACGCTGTTAACGCCGGAACGGTTGGACGGTGCAGATGGCGAGGACCTCGGTTCACTGCTGGATGACGCAGTGAGTCCGGCGGTCCTCCGAGCCGCACGCCAACTCGGCTGGCTGCCCGATCGAGCCGCGACGGGTGAGGACTATCCGGAGCAACTCATCTCGGCGATGAAGACACTCTTCTCCGACGTTGATGACATCGGCAGTGGGGAGGACTTTGATCCCGAGTTGGCTCGGTCGGTGTGTCGGCGTGGTCAGGGTCTCGCCGGAACGATTACGCACATCTACGATCTCCTCGGGTGGAATGTGATCCGCGAACTCACGTTCCCTGAATACAGCCGCCACTTCCACGAGGATCGCTCGACACATTTGCAGACACTCGCAACACAGGTGGCGATCACGTCACGGTACGGGCATTATCCGATGTCACGGATCGTCTATGAGGAGCGTGCCGACAAACGGGACGGCTCACTCGGAGCACCCGCCGTTGACGACATCGATCCATCGGGTGATCTCATCGGCTCGTGGGTGTTGCGAGGTCCAGGAATCGACCGGATGGCGTCTGAGCTATCGAATCTCGAAGCGTATGCCAATCTGGATGTTCAGGACGAGGGTGCGAATTTCGCGGCGTTCTTCACGGATATCCAGATCGGGCAGGCCACTCGCTTAGAGAGTGTTCGAGAGACGGCCAGACGACTCTGTCACATGAAGCAGTTAGAGCCAACCCGTCCGGCGACGGCACTGCTCTACGCCCTCACCGGCAGCGTCTACCAGACGGCGACAGCACTCTCGGGCTTGGCCGCCGAGACCGACCCGAGCCGCCGGACGATCACACTCGACGAGGTGCGCTTCGCGTTGGCCACGCTCGATCCCGCATCCCTACTCCCCGAGCTCGATGAGGACGAGGAAGGAACACGTCGGAAATCAGCTCGGTCGAAGCTGCTACACGCTCAGTTGACGGCTAGCACCCCATTAACGACCAGTGAGTGGGCCGAGAAAGCGGGCGTTTCGGAAGAGTCGATTCGGACCCACCGCGACGATCTCACAGTGCTCGGCTTGCTGGAGATCGACGATCGTGGGGCGGGAAGGGCGACGTTCTACCGGCTCCGACTGCCGTTCAGGGATGAACGTGGTGATGACGACGCACCCCGCCCGACCCATCTCGTGGCTCCAGAAGACGAGTCACAGTCTCGCTCGATTCGAGATGTGGTCTGTGACCTGCTGGAAGCGCGAGCACTCTTTGAGGATGCGCTCGACGATCAGGCGATCTCAGATGGGCTTGTCGGGTGGCCGCCGTCCCTAGAGCCAGTGATCGAGCGCTGGTCATGGCTCCGACCGTGGTGCGACGTGATCGCTCGGCTGCTTGGCGTCGAGGGTGGTGGCAGCCTCCAGGGACCGAGTGAGTGGATCGAGGGACCGTTTGAGTTCACGAGCCGGTTCGGAACCGAGCCAGCGACGAGACAGGCCCAGCTCGGCGTCTGACCACGCTGCTGAGACCTCACCACCACTCACACAGCGGTTTTCTTGAGTTATTCCTAGCTCGATTCCGCTGATGAATCTCTCTCGATGGTGAGCCACCACTCACACAGCGGTTTTCCCGAGTTATCTCCTAGACTAGCGTGGAACACCGACCGAACTAGACCGTGCTTCCAACGGAACACTATAAACGATCCCACTGATCGGGTTGAGACCTCGGGAAACCTGCTGTTCATCAAGGACCTGTCTTCGACTTTCGTCTTCCTAGTGTTAGTTAGTTATTGCCTATACCAATAGATATAATACACTACCCTGAAGACTGCACTCGATCCGAAACCATCGTCCTTCCGTCCCGTGATTAACTCAGGAAAACCGCTGTGTAGAGGTCACCACAATCCGATCCAACCTCGGTTTCGAGTAAATAACTCAGGAAAACCGCTGTGTGAGAGGTGGGTAACTCGGGAAACTCAGGAAACTCAGGAAAATATAAGGCAAGTCGATACGTCGGGTTTTACTAGAATGGACGACGTCGATTCGATATTCGCGGATGACGTTGATTTGATAAAGGATGCGACAGTCCTCGAAGAGGACTACACCCCCGATCAGATTCTCTGCCGTGATGAGGTCCTGTCCCAATATACGAGCGTCTTCAAGCCGATTTACAAGGGCCGTCCTCCACAGAATGCGTTCCTCTACGGCGATACAGGCGTGGGAAAGACCGCTGTGACGAAGTATCTCCGCCAGGTGCTCGAACACGATCTCGAAGAGAAGAACGAGCAGCTACCGGCGAGCGACCAGATCGATCTGACCGCTCTGTGGATCAACTGTGAGAACTTCACCTCGGGCGATCACACCACTTCCTCCTATCAGGTCGCCGTTGGGATCGTTAATCGGCTTCGGGAGTCAGGGAACCGAATCAACGCAACGGGGTATGCCCCACAAGATGTCTATGATATCCTTTACGAGGAGTTGGATGCGCTTGAGGGAACCGTGTTGATCATCCTCGACGAGATCGACAAACTCGAGTCCGACGATACGCTTCTGTACGAGCTGCCTCGCTCACGAGACATAGGGTATCTTGACTCCGTCCGAGTAGGAGTGATCGGGATCAGCAACGACTACACGTTTCGAAAAACGCTCTCGCCAAAGGTGAAGGACAGCCTCTGCGAGACCGAGATAAAATTCCCAGCCTATGATGCAGACGAGCTAGCGATGATTCTTCGTGATCGGGCTGAACAGGCTCTCTATGAGGAGGCGTACACCCAAGAAACAATCTCGCTGTGTTCGGCACTCGCCTACAAGGAAGCCTCGGGAAGTGCTCGACGTGCAATCCGTTTGCTTCGTCGCTCTGCGGAGGTTGCTGAGGAAAATAGCTCCGAGCAGATCGAACCACCTCATATCCGGCAGGCTGATGAGGATTTGGAGTACGGGAATATCGTTGAATCCATCGCAGATCAGGACGAGGAGAAACTCAACATTCTGAAAGCAATTGGTCATCTCGATGAAGCAGGACTCACACCTGCTCGGACGCGAACCGTCCACACTGCATACGCTCGCGTGGTTTCTGCCTATAATAGTGGGAAACAGCCACTCACCCAACGGGGGATGTTTAATCATCTCTCGAAATTGGTTATGTTCGGCTTTGTGCGGACGATTGACCGGAACAAGGGTGCTGGTGGAGGGCAGTGGAACGAACACGAACTCAGTGACGATCTCACCATCCAGAAGATCCGTGAGGCGTTTGAGGAGTGTGATCGACAGTGGCTCCCGATTGATCTCCGTGGTGTGGCGGAGTAAGTCATAGAACCAGCACGAAGCCCTGCCAGATGTTTCTGAGATAGCTGTTAAGTGATCGACTTCGGTTCCGGCGCGATCGGCACGCTCCACTCCTGCCTTACGATGAAAAGAGTCGTTTAACGGAAAGATTCATTCAATAGGCACGCAAAATCGAATCATGCGGATCAAATACATTACCTATCAAGTTGTCTGGAAAGACAACGGCGAACGGAGGGAAAAACAGATCAAATGTGACGAAACGAAACACGTTGACGGCAAACGTCAATTTATCAAAGACGGAGAGGTGAAACTCGCCATCTCCACAGACGCGCTCATATCATACAAGTTGGAAAACATCCAGTGCAAAACGATCAACTCGCTCTCGGAACTGATCGAGACAGCTAAATTGCACTATCGCTACAACTACCGACACAAACTACCGTTTTTCAATTGATTCTGGTCTAAATCTATCATTTTGAGAGAACGCGTTGACGCGTTCTTGCATCGCCTTATGTAGTGTTTGGATCCACACTGACCACCTTCTATTACATAAGGTTCTAAGATCGCTATCACACATCGATTGAGGAGTGTTAGAAGAAATCGAATGAAGCTATCTGGATGACCAGACCATCGCTCTATCTCTTTCGATTACGACGGTTGATCCGTTCTTGTTCTCGTTTCATTGCCTCAATCCGATTTTGCTGTTTAGTCGGAGATGCTGAGTCCTCCGTTTGATGATGGTCTATTATGTGGTCTGCTGTCGTTTTTCGTCTAGCGCTGGCCGATCCACTCGAAAGCGATCGTTGCGATGATGATCGCATTGTTTTTTTGACCACCCATTTCACACCTACTATAAGTGCAGCACGTCCGAGATAGAGGCCTATCACTGCCAGCAGACCACCACTAATCATTGACAAATCGATCGAGAGACCGGTATTCAGCCATATCCCTGAGCCGATGAGAGGGGTCGTAACTCCCGCCACGGCTGCCGCGAGACCCTGTGTCCACCTATCGTATTTATAAAGTACGGTGAAAATCCCTCCACCGACAACAATCCCGCTGATAAGAGCTGCCCAGAGCAAGGTAGTTACTTGTTCGATTGTTATTCCCACTGCGGATTTGAAGCGAAAGATGCCAATTAAGCCGATTGCACCTATTGAGAGGATGACCATCAATCCAGTCTCCTCATACATATCTCCCATATCTATGTCATTGAATTGCATGTCAGAAAAGTGTACTGGTCTGATAGACTGATACACAAGGAATGCTCTTGTTTCCACGAATAACGGTCTATGCTTCCATAGTTCCCACACCAGAACGACATTTGAGAACTAATGGAAACAAGATATATAATGCATGATATGCTATTGGTCTGTATGATGTGGACTGATTCGAAGACAAGTGATCGAATATGCCAATGACATCTCCAGCGGTCTCAGTCCGAGCACGGAGTGGCTTGATAAAATGTGGAATCGCAGGCGTCATCGTGGCCATACTGCAACTATGCAGGCTGCTTGGGATCGACTTATCCTTGACCCAGATCAGCCCGCGTTTCGGTGACGTGTCGGCGATTGTCATGGAGGCCACAGGAATTGCTTATCTGGCACCTGGAGATCAATCGTTGGTCTCTGCATTCCTGTTGATTGTCGCAGGGCTATTGGTTGTCGCGGCAATGATTGATTTTCGTTTCTGCCTCACAGCCAGAAAAACAACCGTTTGACGCCGACTCCGCTTCAAATCTACTCCGAGAAGTGTCTCACAGCAGGATGATAGTTGTAGTAATGGCAGGTCCAACACGTGAGAACGCGGAGTCCAGGACCCGCCATATCGATGACTGGCATAGACACACTTAATCGTTGCTCAACTACTCGTCTCGCAGTTCTTCGATGAATTGTTCGATTTGTGTGAGTCGTTGCTCGTGATCTTGAAGCTCATCCGCTGCATTCTCGGAAATTCCGTTGCGATTGTGGACAATCCAGCGGATATATTCTGTCCGGTTTGCAAATCCTCGATTCTCTGCTTCATCATCCAAATCCTCAATTTCGTCCTCATCAAAGCGAATCGTAACGGGCTGCATATTCATTCACAATTAGGATGTGGACAAAAGACTACGTGTTGTCGTTTGTAATCATACTGAGTACGTAATCGTATAGATGCTATACGAACATATTTTAGTCGAGTGGAACAATATTAAGACCATATGATCATCAATATCGAAGAAGTGAACTCCTGGTTGGTGCTCTTCCGTAATCATGTGGGATGGACATTTGGTGGTGGAGGTGGTTTATCATGACAATCTCCGATAGCGATAACCGTCAATTATCACGTCGAGCAGTCATGCGTGGACTAGGAGCCGTCGGCGCAACCGGCGCAAGCACGGGGATGAGCGGCTGTTTATACCTTATGGGAACTCGACAGCGGGAAGCGCGTCAACAGCAACGAATCTCTGCCAACCCGATCTCATTTGCCTCACAACGCAATCGAATCACGCCTGCTCAGGCAGATCTGAAAGTGACAACCCGCTCAAAACTGATCAACGCCGTCGGTCAGCCAAATACGACCATCTGGATTCCTGGCGATGCGACAATCGATATGACTGGTGAAAGTCAGATCAAAATCGCCAATAACGTCACAATTGCCAGTAATCGAAATTTGAAGGGCGGCAAAGGAGGGCTGATCAAAACGACCGATCGCCAAAATTACGGCGTATTCATCACTAAGAGTCCGAAAGTCCATTTTCGAGTGACTGGAGTCCGCTTGAAGGGGCCTCGTACTGATCACTTCGATCCAGTTGCTCAAGGGCGGAGTCTTCATGACTACACTGTGACTGGTTTTCGAGCCTATGGCAGGTCGATTATCGTCGATAATTGCGAAGTGTTTGGATGGACGAACGCGGCGTTCATCCCAGGGACAAAAGACACTCAAACACAGGGATGGTTCCACCACAACTCGATGCATCACAATCAGATGAATCGTCTTGGCTATCCGATGGATCTGTACAATGGCCAGCATTTGATCGAGTGGAATTATTTTGATTATAATCGTCACTCCATCGCGGGGTTTGGCTATCCGAATAACGGGTACGAAGCTCGGTTCAATGTCGTCGGTCCAAATGCAATCCAACACGCGTTTGATATGCATTATTTGGGAGAGAACCGCGACGATCTTGGTCGATCGAAGCAGGGGATGGTTGCTGGAAAATATGTAAATGTCCACCACAACGTTTTCGAGCTCACATCGAACTCTGCGTTCTCAATCCAAGGAATTCCGAAGCAGCACGCTCGATTCGCCTACAATTGGTGTGCTGAGCCAAAAGAGGGTGCGAGTTCTGGAGATCCGGAAGGGGTTGTATTTTATCCCGATGGAGCAGCGGTCCGTGTCAATAAAAACGTCTATGGACAAAATAAAGCAGCACTCCAAAAGGGCCGCAAATGGCTCAAGGACCTTCAGAAACAGCTTATAAAGGACCCAGAGATCTTTCCGACCCAACCGTCACCTACAGGACTCTCGATCTCGCTCTCGCTAACAGCACCACCTATTCTCTCCAGAACAGGGAATACAACCACAACTCCAAATTCGACATCAAACAACACAATGGAAACTTCATCACTTGCCTCACAATCGAAACGCGCCAACCCTCTGACCGGGACAGAACTTACACCTGTTGGAGGCTCGCATTGATGAGACACTGGCTTGTGCTTGTGAGTGTTGTTTGTTTCCTGATCGCGCCGATCGCAGGTGCGCCCGTTTCGTCGGCAGTCGAGGAATCACCTCAAACACACACGCTAATAATTTCCTCAACCAACGAATCTGGTTCTGTTTCGTATGTGGTAACAACATCTGGTAATCTCACGGTCAAGAGTGCTGAACCCGATGATTATGCTCCACGAGAATACCGTCTAGCTGGAACAGTTGGCTCAAAGCACGATTCAAGGGATGTTGTCCACTACACTGGATTCATCGAGAGCTTTGAATCGCAGAATGATAAGATCCAGATTCGTCTCGACGGGACGCAAATCGAACCCGATGTTCTTTCTGGGCAACATATTCAGATCACACGGCAAAACAACTCTTCTCCACCAACCCGCTATCAGCTTGCCACAACAGGGAAAGTCAGTCAAGGTGAACTGGCCGACCAGAACGACACCGCGACAAAGGGCCAGATTCGTGGAAATGTTAGCGACCGTGCAGATTCATTTTACTTCACGGGGAATATCATGAACGACTCGCTGTCACTCACAGGGTCGGCACACGTCACGATCAACGGCCAAAACGCGAGCGTGTTCGTCTCGAATCCCCCTCCAACACCACCACCAACAACATCAGTATCAACGTCGACACCGCCATCAACAATAGCACCAACCTCGACACCGGTACCAATAGATTCACCCACCGAGTCGACTTCTCCCGCTAAATCTCAAACAACCGCATCATCGCCGGAACAATCTTCGCCCCTCAAATCAGTGATGGTCGGTTTCGTAGGAGGGATCATTATCGTCGGAGTCGCCTTGTTCGTGTTCTTCCGTGTGTGATCTGACTGCCACAGAGAGTGGTGGACTTTATTGCTATTTGAGTCGGCCAACTTCCAATCCATTGAATATCAGGGGTGAGTATGCTCTCACGATGACAGCACCGATCGGTCGTGTAGCAGAATCGTTCGATGACTCAATTTATTTCGTCTTTCGCGTGCTCGTTGGAGCTCTGTTCATGCAGCACGGCGCTCAGAAGTTGTTTGGCCTTTTCGGTGGCATAGACGGGAGCGGTGGTACCGCACCGCTGATGGGAATGTATGGGCTTGCTGGCGTCATTGAACTGTTAGGAGGTCTTCTTATTGCTGTCGGAGTGCTCACTCGGCTCATTGCTCTCATCACAACCGGTCAGATGATCATTGCCCAGCTCATTGCTCATATCCCTGAAGGAGTTGTTCCAATTCAGAATGGAGGAGAACTCGGATTGCTCTATATCGTTGCGTTTCTTATTCTGATTGTGAACGGTGATGGCCGTTACAGCATCGAACGATATGCTCTCGGTCGAGAACTCTTTTAGCAGAACAGCTGCAATAGGCGATTCATGGGTATTAGTCCGTGACTCTCGGATCGCTAATTAATTCATATAATGCTGATGTGGCGTGTATCTTGGTAATATAACCAGCTGCACTGAGGATCTGGAGCCGTTTATGAATATGCTGCCGAGACCAGTCCAGTTCATCAACGAGGTAAGCTTGTGTGCATCGTCCCCTTTGTAGATGATCTAGTATTTCGTGATCTGCTTCGTTTAGATCTACCATATCGTCGTTATTGAGTTTGTTTATAATAAGCCATGTGTATATTAATACGGATATCGGTGGACAGTTTAACTCTGATTATGTTGTTGTGATTGCGCAATCATTCTGTAGACGGTCTTATGTACAATGTTTAATCGAATGTCTATGTAACACCGTAAATTATATTGCCGTTTAGATATGACTTAGATCACATGGAGCTTGGTGTTAAACCGATTAAGGGAGTATTGTCTATGGTACAACAACAAATTGTCGAAGTCCTAGGTAAAGCCCGGTCCCTACCCATCTCGGTGAGTAAGTTGCAGCCGCTAGCAGTGTTCATGGCGACGTTTTCGGTGATGGTGGCTCCAGCGAACGCACAAATGAGAGATGCGGTATGCAGTACGGGAGTCGGTGATCTGCTTGCTATGATAATCGCATTGCTAGCACTGGGGCTTGCTTACTATTCGATATTCGATTTCTATAATGGATTTAAAAAGGGGAATTCGAAGGATTCGCAAAAGCGAGCGACAGCAGGCAACGATTACCAATCTGCCTTTAAGAAGATCGTCGGTTCGGTCTTCATCGCCAGCTCTCCAGATTTCCTCACGGCACTCGGATTCAATCTTCTCGATTGTGTCTCAGTCGTGCAGATCTTTTCATAAAAAGCACTGTTCCTAAGCAACAAAACTTGGATTTGATTCATTAACGAACCATGAAACGAACTATTCCATCGGTTGATTCGTCCCCCATTAGTCGCATCGCTATTATCGCGTTCTGTGTTGCACTGCTCACCGTTTCTTCGGTTAGTGCAGCCATGGTAGCGTCAGACACAACGAACAAGGTTTCATCTTCAAATCAATTTGCTACCAACTCGACATCGGCTAAGCCGATGACCGTCGTGGAAGATGTGCGGCTAACCTACGAAAAGGGTGATCCACCGCTACCATTCAATGTGGATGTGAAAAAATTAAATGAAAGTAAAGTTGCCATTGTCTACCAGCATAACAACACGACCAAAACATGGCATACGACGGCGGATAACGTCGTCAATCACCATACATTATCTGGCGATGGCACTGAAAATCCAACCTTAAAAAACTTACTCGGTGCAGAAATCGAGAAAACGAATGTCTTTAAAAACGAAATGAGGCCTTATATAAGGTCTGGTAAATCTGGCAAGAAAACTGGTGTTGAAGGCCGTAAACAATACCAACGGGAATTAAATGAAGAAAATCCTATCTACAACCTACCAGGTCCAGTCAAGGCGGCAAAAGACATCTACAAATGGATCGTAGATTCCGCCACTAATGGAGTCTCTGACTTAATTGATGCATTCCATGGGTTTGTGCTCTCGCTTCCTGCACCAGGGGAACCGTTCAAACCATCAACATGGTTCCCAAATTCGGCCACTCCGATCAATAATACAACCTCTCCAAATAATACGTCGTCTCTGATTGAAAATAAATCAGCATTGGGATCACAGGGAAACTCGACTAACGCTACGAACGCGAGTTCGCCACCAGTGAACAACACTGATGGATGGTGGGATGCTGTGTGGACGATTTATGGCGGTCTGACATCCCTTGTCGCGCTGCCAATGTTTGTCTCGTGGGTTTACGCATGGTCACGGAACACGGGAACACAACGCGAGCGCGAGCAGTATTTGCACCAGATGGCGCAGTCCGTAGGAATGATTATTGGCGGGCTCGTCGTCCTCCCGCTCATTCTCCACCTGTCGAACGAGTTGGCAGCGGGCATTGTTCCGGATGGTAACACGTTCATACAGACTCCGGAGAATATCGCTAAATTCGGCCTTGGATTGCTCGTTGGTGGGTTCATCACACTGGTTGAATCTGGTCTTATATTTGTTGGCCTTGTATGCGTCTTCGTCCAGTGGGTGTTGACGTTCTTGATTGTTGCAGCATGGCCGCTGTTTGCGGTCTGCTTAGCGTCTGGTAATCGCTATATCCGTCCATATGGAGAGAGCGGCGTCGTTGCGTTTGGGACTCTTATTGTGTTGAAGCTTATTCAAGCGGTTTGGCTTCGACTTCTCATAGAACTCCCACTCGCGTATAGCGATGTTGGCACGAGCTTGCTGACAATAGTGACAATTATGATCGGTGTTTCCCTTGGATTCATTTACCTGCCGTATTATGCGGTAAAGAATCTGCTCCCTGAAATGGTCTCACAAATCGGTGGT